>JAHITX010000013.1 GCA_018817425.1 Pseudomonadota bacterium | reverse complement strand
TCCCCATATTGTTCTGGGTCATAGCCCAGTCCTGAGGCAAGCTCTCGCGGGTATAAACCGTTAAAGCAGCTTTGTACGCATCTACTGCATCGCCCAGCAATTTTGCACCTTCTTTAACTCCTGTGCGAATTCCTTGATTTTGCAAAGCAAGTCCCATATTGTTCTGGGTCCCAGCCCAGTCCTGAGGCAGACTCTCGCGGGTTCTAACCGTTAAAGCAGCTTTGTACGCATCTACTGCATCGCCCAGCAATCTTGCACCTTCTTTACCTCCTGTACGGATTCCCTGATTTTGTAGCGCAATCCCCATATTGTTCTGGGTCATAGCCCAGTCCTGAGGCAAGCTCTCGCGGGTATAAACCGTTAAAGCAGCTTTGTACGCATCTACTGCATCGCCCAGCAATTTTGCACCTTCTTTAACTCCTGTGCGAATTCCTTGCTCTTGTAATGCAATCCCCATATTGTTCTGGGTCATAGCCCAGTCCTGAGGCAAGCTCTCACGATTATAAACTTTTAATATTTTACTGAAACCATCGACTGCTTTTTTAAGATACTCTCGTGACGCGCTACCTTCTGCTCTGATACCCACATTCCAGTATGTATTGCTTATGTTATTCATTAAAGACGCCCATTTTTGAGGAGCAGATACTTTACTAAGCACATCCAAAGCCTTCTGATAAGAAGCAAGAGCTTCTTTGAAACGGTAGTCATTATATTGAGCATTACCGGCAAGACGATAATCGCGGATAATATTTTCTTTTATTTGCTGCTTTTTTTCACTAATCCTTTTTTCCTGCTCACTAAGTTCAGCCAATTGTTTTTCATACTGCTTTGCCGATTGATAAGACCTGTCCGCAGCTTCTTTAAAATTCTTCTTGTAAAATGCAGCCAGGGCAAGCTCATAAAAATCCTCTTGTCTCGCTTGGACATCCGCAGCCCATTTGTCCAACTCGGCTTTTACCTGCTCAATCCCGAAACCGTATTTTACAGCCCACTGCTTAAGGTAACGACTCAAATCCACTTCTTTTCGTTCATCATCGGGCTTAATCTGCGATTTGGGTTTATTGGCGATATTTTCTATAAGTAAGGCAAATGCCTTGCCGCTCATAAAACGGTGAGAACCTTCTTTATCCAAAATAACTTCAACCGGATCTTTTAAGGAGTTGGCAGGTATTCTTACTTCGCCTGCCAATGGGTGGAGTATCTGATACTTTGGCTTTTCCACTTCCAGTGTTACAGTTTCTCCGGTCTTGAATACATCCGGCAAATAAATTCTGAACATACCAGTGCTTGTTGTTATATCTGAATCATCAGTGCTCTGAATGCGGACGGTTGTGTTTGTAACAGGAAATCGCTTATCATTTTCACCAAGAATATAAACCTTGCCGCGTAAATCCTGTTTAGCCATTGCTGATAAAGCCGGGCATGTGCCAAAACAAACAATAAGACAAAGGATGATTTTAAGATAAATGTAAGAACATGCTTGTCTTGTCATGGTTTTGGCTCAATTTTAAAACTTAAATTGGTGTTTCCCAGTGTAGCATCCTGCCGGTGCGTTTTAAAGCCTTGTTTTTGGGCCATCAGGCGAACAGAAGAATTATTTTCACCTTTAATTTCAAAAGAAAACTTTCCCTGGCCAGTTGTAAGGTCACTTACTTCATATTCTAAAAGGGTAACATTTACTCCGGATAAAGGTTCGCCATCCTGATCCAAAATAAAGCCTGCAAGGGACTGTTTCAGTATTTCAGGAGGCGGTGGTGTATCTGAAATCAACTTAGGAGGGTTCATGAAATAAATCAGTACAAAAAAAGCGACTGCTCCACCTGCTGCTATGAGTCCCTTTTTTCCAACAGGCAGATCGACTTTTAAGAAACCGGGGATTGTAGCCCCAAAAGCAGCAGCAGCCAGTGCAATAATGATACGAAAGATAAATATTTGAAAACCTGTGGGATGAGGAATAAAAACTGCGATTATAAGCAGAATAACCAAAAATGCTAAACCGCTTATAACAGATACGGTGGTTGCCCACCCGGGAATTGTTGAATGTGTATGGATCTCTTTATTCTCTTTTTTCGATTCTATGCCTTCTGCATTCTTTTCAATTCCTGTTTTGGTTTTATCATTCATGATTTATCCTCTGATAGCTTAAAGAACAATTAACGGGGCTTCCGACATCGACCATAAGAAAATTAATTATTTCAATAGAATATCCTGAGTAATCTGAAATTGCAAATAATCTATTAAAAGATATTTTACAATATTGAATTTTTATTACAACTCCTGAATTTTGAAGAAGAAAAAATAAAAGGGAGGACTATGTCGATGGTTTGGTGAATACTACTCAAACCGTCATCCCGGACATATTGAATTTGTAGGATACCGGCCTTCGCCGGTATGACGTGGTAAAAAGGTATGATGTAAAAGTAGTTAATTGGCTTCTTACAGCGTTAATAAAATTTTTCGTAAATAAATTAAATTTGAAATATTAACGATTATAAAATACTGCTGCTTTAATTGATCCCCAGTTCTTCAATATGTAAAAGACGATGTCCTTCAAATACTGTTAGTATCTCAACTCTTTTCCCGGACAACCGATATATGATGCGATATCTTTTCGCAATTAACTCTCTGATATTTTCATTTCCGATTTCCGGTACTACCCTACCAATTTCCGGATGATTTATTAATGTTTCTGCCTGCTCTATCAGGTAGTTTATAAAATTGATCGCTCTTTTTGGACTGTCTTTAGAAATATATTCTTCGATTTCCGCCAATTTTTCTAATGCTTCTTGTGTCCATACAATTTGCATTTTTTATATTCTTCTTTTTTCAAGTTCAGCCCTGAGTTGTTCGGTTGTGAATATATTACCTTTCTCTAAATCGGAAATCCCTCGGCTTATCGATTCCATCAAAGATTTTTGATAAATGAGTTCTTCAAAATCGTCAGGGGTAAGAAGTACGCCTGCAGGTTTGCCATTTTGCGTTATAACCATTGGCCGGCCTGTAGTTTTGATGTTTTTGAGATATTTTGAAACCTGCACTTTGAATTCAGCAACAGGCACAATATCATTTGCAACATTTATTTGTTTCATTTCAGACTCCTATATTATGATCTGTATATTGACCATAATATAGCCCATTATAATTGAAATGCAAATTGTTTTTTCAATAACACTCGATCCGATATAAAACAACAACAGGTCTCTCAAGTATTGGCATGACTTAACCGGCAGTCCTTCACCGAACTTAACACTGCCATCTTTTGCTTCTACCACCACTTTCTTCCAGGACCTTGGATATGGCGGGTCCGACCTTAATGCGATATTCCTGATGTCTGTTATGTCAATGCTGAGTGTGTTCCAGCCGTGGCGACTGCTCCAGGTTTGATACTTTAGCGCTTTGGCATCAACGGTAATCTTATCGGGATAGTTCGATTTACGCATGATGGAAACAATACGAAGAATAACCCCGACAAGCACGGCAATTGAAAAAATTAAGACAACCGGAAAAGGGGACTTTGTACCCAGGAAAAAATATAAAGCTCCGGCCAGGCCAAGTATGGAAATCGCAATAGCAAGCAGCAAAGGTATTTGCCGGATATATCCGGCAGGCTTGAGCGTTATTATACACTGATCACCATCCCGATTAACGGTCAAACCGGCAGGCAACTCAGCCTGATCAGTGTCAATATCGGGCATCTGAATCTTGCCTTCGTTTAGTTTGTCTTGTAGCGGCCGCGCAAGGTCTTCCACGCTGGAGGCGGTGATATCCTTACCATCAGTATCAAGCACCGGCAACCGGAATAATTTAGCATAATGAGTCCAGAGGCGGTTCCACTCATCCGGGGGATATGACTTGGTACTTTGTGATTCATACAGCCGCACACGTTTAAACAATTCATCGTGATATAGGGAGATAGTATATTCAGTGTAACTCGTACCGGAGCTACCTTGGCCGCTTACACACATATAATCTTTTATCACGCCACGATAGCAAGAAAGGGATTCTTGCCACTTTTTAAAACCACTCAGGCCACGCCGGGACCACCTTACCGTTTTGTTGTCGATAAGCGTTTCTTCCCGGTAAACGAATTGGCTGAAACCAAACAAAGTGAAGAAAAGTCCGCCAAATACCAGAAGAACAAGGAAAATTTGCCCGGAGTCAAAGCCGGTACGCTCAATCTCTTCCAGCAGATACCTGGATGCATGAAAAACCCACGGAAGGCCTGCAAGCATAGCAACGGCCCCACCTAAACGGTTTCCGGTAACCACATGACTCATCGGGGGTATACCTTCCACAGGTTTCCAGTCAACCAAGTTTGGTGATGTTTCATCTCTTCCTGCAACCGGCTTTTGATTTTTGGATTGCATCATTATTCCATCATCGCAAGTGCCTTCTGTGCCGCCTCCCTTACAGACGCATCATCATCTTTCAGCGCTGTTTTAAGATGTTCCACCGGCCACCCTGCCGCCTCGCTTCTCAGATGCTCCGTTATATGCCCAAGAGAAAGGGCTGCGGCAGCACGCACATTTACATCTTCATCCTGAAGGGCTTTGATAAGTGGCTTTATTGAACGGGTATCACTGTTCATACCGGCAAGTATAAAAGAACCCAGTATTTGTGCTGCTGAAGCCCTTATCTTGCCATCAGGGTCAGACAGCATTTCAATCAAAGGATCTATTGCTCTTTTATCTCTATTATCCGCCAGAAATTTAGCGGCAGTGATTCGTTCATGTTTATCTTCGCTATGTAATGAAGCCACAGCAGCATTTAAACCCGGTACCGTGTTGATTAAAATCCATAAAATAATATAAACGGCAACTGCAACTATCCCTGTTAAAATAATCGGTTTCTTTGTGTTTTTATATTCTTTTGTTATTGTTGCAAGAGAAGCAACGCCGGAAATAATGCATAAGATCGCCGCAAGTGGTGCTATAACCATAATTGCAACCAGATTGACAACCCAGCCCCAGCTTCCCATAGAACCACCGCCAAATGATCCGATAAACAAAGCCAGACAAGCCGCCGCCAGGCCGCAAACCGGCAGAATCCGAAGCCGGGTAGAAAATATGGTAGTTAAAATATAACCGCAAATACTGCTTATTATAGCAATATTTTTAAGATCAAACCCGGTGTTTAAAAAATTTTCCGTACAGGAAGACCTGTTAAAAACAATGGAGCCCCCTATTCCCATCAAACCGATTCCGATTATAATAAGGCATCCACGTAATTTAAGAGATTTACTATTATTTTTCATCAAAAGAAATTAAGCCGTTATAAATGGTTATTACTTGAATTGTCCTCAAGCCCTTCGAGCCTTTAAAGACGATGCCCTTCAAATACCGTTAGTATTTCAATTCTTTTTAAAGATACCCGATATATTATATGGTATCTTTTCACAATCAGCTCAATGATTGTAATCACCCGTTTTATGCCATGGTTCCATCATGGGCTATGATTCCAACGGTTTTGCTGTCAACACTTGCCACAATAATTGCTTCCCAGGCTGTTATCAGCGGCGCCTTTTCTCTCACCCGTCAGGCAATTCAGACAGGATACCTGCCGCGTTTAAATATTCAGCATACCTCCCCAACTCAAATCGGCCCTAATCTTGAAAAGGTCAAGACCGAAAAACTGGGTGGAGGATTTTATCGCATTGAAGCCAGATACGGATTCATGGAAGATCCTCAGTTAAATATTGAATTTTATTTTATAATCATTAAAAAACTCATCAAATCTATAAGCTGACCTGTTAAGCACGGATTCAACATCCGGGCTTATTGCCTCAAAACCTCCTTTGCCAAACCACTCCAGAATTTCCGATAGTTTATCGGCTCTCCATTCGGAAACTCCGGCTTTTAACATTGACAATTTTGCCTGTTCTTTGCTGATCGGATAGTAGGTAATATCTTTTCCTATGGCCGATCCGATTTTTTTTGCAATATCATAATAACTCAGTGTTTCAGGGCCTGTCAGATTATAGATTTTATTGTTGTGCCCATTTTCTGTCAGCGCTTTTACTGCAACTGCTGCTACATCTCTTATATCAATTAAACTAAGCTTTGAATCTGACAATGGTGAATAAATAGAACTTTGATTTTTAATTGTCGGAATTGATGCAAAAATATTTTGATAAAATGAATTGGATCTTAATAATGTATATACTAATCCTGATTGCATTAACATATCATCGGTTTTTGCATGAACCCTTATTATTTCAGAACCTGCATCCGGACTAACTCCCATTCCCGATAATTTTACAATATGTAAAACACCTGCTTTTTTGGAAGCTGAAATAATATTATTTATCCATACTTCATTGTCAGGATGAGCCGGCATGGCAACATAAATATTTTCCACGTCTTTAAAGGCCAAAACCAGTGAGCTGATATCTGCAAAATTACCTTCTACCCGGTTGATTCCTGCTATGTTTTTAAATTTACTTTTGTCTCTGGACATTGCCTTAAATTGCACGCCCTTTTCCAAAAGCTGTTTTAATATTTCACTTCCGGTATTGCCTGTTGCACCTGCAACTAAAATTTTATTCACAATGTATCCTATTGTTTATATATAAGTGATCCTGGGCTGCTTTCGTTCAGGCAGTCTGTAATATTTTGCCTTTGGGTATCCTATCATCAAAGGAAAGTGATGCGGATGTTTTTTGGGTAAACCAATATATTCCTTTAAAGAAGGCAAGGCAGTAAGCGCTCCGTTTAATAATCCGGCCCAGCATGTTCCAAGTTCCATTACAGGAGCCAGCAATTCAAGATATGAAAGAGCCAAAACCACATCCGTTGCACCTCCCAATGCTTCTTTGGGCGCTGATGCCACAAGTACTGTCGGCGCTTTTCTTAAGATCGGATCATAACCGCCATCCCAGGCTGCAATAACCTGATACAGATAAGGGCTTGCTTTTGCTATAGCCGGGTCGTCTTTTAGCAACTGCCTTAACCATTCAGTTGTTTTGGCGGCAAGAGTATGTATTTTTGATTTATCGCTTATAACTATCCATTCCACCAATTGGCTGTTGCTTGCGGTAGGGGCATAGCGGGCAGTTTCAATAAGTTTTTGGATCTTTTCTTTTTCAACACCTTTGTCATGATAAAACCGGATAGAACGTCGAGTCCGCAAAAACTGCACAGCCTGATCCTGATTGATTTTAAGTTCATCTTTTATAGCCGGAGATTTTTCGAGTGGTACGAGTTCATGGCTTAAAGCCCCGTGGGGACATACAGCCACACAATGGCCACAAACTCGGCACATACTTTCCATATTATCAGGTATATATGGAAAGCCACCGCCTTCAGGGATTCTTATAATCGCAGTCATGCAGTCTTTTGCACAAAGCCCGTCCTGTTTACATTTACTTTTATCTATTTTTAAAAGCCCCATCAGCTTTATACTCCTTATTATATTAATTATTGTTATATTTTTTTTCCCAATGGCTCGCTCTTTTACGAAGGGAATTCTCGCTGATATAAGTCCATAAGGTATCCAATTCAGCCTGAGAAACATTTAGCTTTTCAATAAGCATTGCATCAATTTTGCCTCTCTGTTCAGCAGCAACTCTCAGCCAACGTCGAACAGTGTCGAATTTAACATTCATGACGTTCGCTACATTTGTAAGTGACATCCCCTTAATCAGAAGACTAAGGGCCTTCATAATTTTTTCTTCCGGAGATCTAAGACCGTAAAAAATGGTCCCCGCTTTGCTGCTGAAAGATATGCCACATTTTTTACATTTAAATCTATGCCTTTGCTCTCCCTGTTTTGTGTAATACGTTCCGTTGCAAATAATATTGCCATCTGTCGTATTATCATGTGTTTCACATCCGGAATTAGGACACTTAATTTTATCTATATTATTTTTAGA
Organism: Pseudomonadota bacterium; assembly: GCA_018817425.1. NCBI lineage: Bacteria > Pseudomonadati > Pseudomonadota > Pseudomonadota bacterium. Next base: position 27,775 of record JAHITX010000013.1, on the reverse strand, counting down.
TTTATTATACGGGCTTAAAGCATCAACGGTTATAGGATTATCAACGGTTATGGGATTAATATAGCTGCTAAACTTATTAATAAGAATATCCAATTCAATATCAAAGATTTGTGGCATACTATTTATATCTGTATGATCATTATCAGCAGCTTTCCACGCACTTTTCATACCCATATCTTCGAAATACTCTTCTCCTTTTACAGTGGCAGTATGAAAAGCCGTAAGATACTCTTTTTTTTGTTTTATTTCAGAAAGATATTTTATATTTTTCACCATCATCGGATATGCAACGCTTAAACTTGCTGAAAAAATGGAATAATGAAAAAAAACTCCTTTACCTATTGTTAATATATCATTGATTTTTTCAGATGTTAGATAGTCTTCGAGAACCTTTTGCTTTTTAAGTTCCTGATAAGCATCAATTTTTATGGGAAGACAAATAACATAGCCTGCCATGCTACCCCAATTGTCTATTATAATACGATTTACATCAGGCAACATGTTTATAGCCTTTGTGAAGACATTTTTTGACAATGGCTTTTTTATACCATAAGCATCGTTATGATATGAAATAATCATATCAATATGCTTTTCCGTTATAACCTGTTCATTTTCCAGGAATGTATCTTGCCCGGATTGCATATATCTTTTCAACACCTCATTGATTCTTATGAATTCCGCTTCAATCAATGTATACGCAACCCGCTTTTTTTGCAGCGAATACCAAATCGGATTATCTGCATTAAGTGAAATACATGCTTCCATGGGTATTCCTGTATAATTGGCAATGTCTTGAAGGTTCTCTACAGAAGCATGAGAGAGTCCGGCCTCCCATCTTCGCAGTTGCCTGACACTTACCTTTATTGGGTCAGCAAACTCTTCTTGACTTAGCTTGCGCAATTGACGATAATCTTTGATAAGCTGACCAAGTGTTTTATAGCGTAAAAAATTTTCAGAGGACATATCTTGACCTTGATAAAGCATGAAATAATAGTTACGAAGCAAAACCCTGTCTTAATTTATCGGGAATTTTTATTACTTCAACATTTTATGTAAAAACAACGGTAATTTTTTCCAACACAATCTTATGAAATATTGTCGAACAATATTTTCAGTATAATACGTTTAAATGAATTTATGCCCATGACACCATCATATTGTGGTGTCAAATCATTTACTGTTACCTACAATATTCGATTAAGGGTACTAACCCTTTTATCTTTGTTCTCAGCAATTGCAGCCTTTTATATATAAAATTATCAAATCTTAAATAAGGCGTCAAATTAAAAGAAAAAGTATAATAGTTTAAAACTGTTGCTTTGAAAAGTTTAAAATTATCACTCTTAAAATATATTATAATAAAGGAGGTGAGAATTACAGATTAAACTGGGAAAGGGCTGTATCTTTTTTAAACATTAATTTTTAGGAGGAAAGATATGAGTAGGAGAAGATGGGGCAAAACGGTATTATGTTTGCTTTTCGTTACAGCGATATCGGGGTTTTTTTCTTCAAAAGCTGTTGCGGAAATGACAAGCAGTTTTCACGGTACATTTGAATCAAACATTGTTGTTAGGGATACAAATGGTATGCAGTACGGCTTTTTTGATGAAGCTTACGGGATTCAGCAGAGAAATACATTAAAATTTGATATTGATGTTTATCCTGATGTAAAATTGGGTGCCTTCAGAGTGGAAAAAGTTCATTTAACCTTCAGGGGTGCCTATGATTCGATCTTTGATCTTGCTGCACACAGATATGATATTGCAGATGATATAGGCGGCTCAAGATTCGATTATGATCTGGATGACATCAGGTTTGAGCAGGATTTAAGAGAAGCTTTTATCGATTTTGTTTATACAGGCCAATTTGGTGACGGTTTTTTCCGTCCTGGCAGACAGATTGTTTCCTGGGGCGAGGGTCTGCTTGAAACCCTGAATGATGTTATCAATCCGCCGGATAGCTCCTTTAATTTGTTTTTCCAGAATCCTGATGATGTAAAAATTCCTCTGTGGATGGGAAGAATAAATTACAGCATGCCCCGTATACAGAATTTTGGCCTCAATTTCGACTTGTTATGGATTCCTGATATCAGACCTTCGCAGTGGGGGCCAAGAGATGGCGACCCTAATGATCCCAGTGCCGGATTTCAGTCTCCTTATGTATACATCACAAATTTTGGCGACCTGTATGGTTTTGAAGTCAGGGAGAAAGTTCCCACCAATAATAATGAATATGGCGGAAAAATAACAGCAGAAATCGGACAAAGGCTAAACCTTTCCGTGCTTTATTTCAGGGATGTAGTAAGTGATCCTAATGGTATGGTAATGTATCCGAGTCCACCAACTTTTCGTACTGGCACAGTCGAAGTAACGCACAACAAACAGCACGTTTACGGCGGTTTTTTCAGTTATCAATTATTAGTTGGTCATTTTGAAGCAATTATCAGAGGAGAGGTTTCCCATCATACGGCTGAACCGATATCTCTCGCTGAGCCTATGTTCAGTGCTACTTACTCAGTAGGAAATACATTTGTGCTTAAACCGGTAACAAAAACCATGCTTGCGGTTGACAAGGATTTCCGGTGGAGATGGCTTTCAAAAGATGTAACAAAAGTATCATTTGAATGGTTGCATAAAACAATCAATGAGTGGAACGGGGGTGACGTAACAAATCCCTTTACAGGCGCTATCGTCAAAAACAATCTTGATAACCCGCATATAGATAAAACCGGTCGTGTAACAGGCGACATGAGTGGAACTTCGGAAAAAAAAGACCGCAGAAACGTAAGAGAATCGGATGTGTTCATGGTTAACACGAGCACAGCTTTAATGGGTGCCAAACTTACTCCGTCGATTTTGCTGGCAGTTTGTCCCGGCAAACATGGTGACGGCACAACTTGGATGGTAAAACCTGCGGTAAAATATCTCATCACCTCTGATATTTATGCCGATCTTAGGCTGCAGGCATTTTTAGGAGACGCAAAAGCCAGTTATGGTTTTGCTGATGGTGTAAAAGTTGCCAGTGAGGTAACATTTAAAATAGGATATCAATGGTAACCAATGATATTTATTTGCCTGAGGATTGTATAACTGTTTTTAAAAACAGTGTCAGACAAAATTTAATTAAAGGAGGAAAAAGTGAAAATTAAAAAAAGTATCTTTAAATACATTGAGTTACCGACGCTTTGCTTGCTTGCAATTCTTCTCGGTTTTTCCAGCTCCCTGCAAGCTGAAGATTTACCAAAGACCATCGACAAGAGTAACTGCGCTCAATATAAAGACATTATCATTCCGGCTATGTACCGTGCAATTGAAAGAGGTGATTATATTCTTACACCTGGAAAAATAAATTTTCAATTCAAGCATGATGATAAATTTATTGCTGCAAGTGCAAAGAATGAAGGTAAATTCACTATAACCGGAAAAGGTGATCTGATAGAAAAAAGCACCGGCAAATACCCTGAACATCTTTATGGTATGCCTTTTCCCAATGTTGATTTAAAAGATCCCAAGGTTGCGGAAAAAATCATATTTAATTTTGATTTTCAGAGATATCGTTTTATGGCCTCAAAAGATAAAATCCGAGTCAGATGGTTTGATAAAAGTGGAGAGGAACGTTATGCAGCCGGTGTTGACAGCCGCCTTTACATGAACGGTCGTCCGCCGGGTCAGGAAATAAAAAATAATCCTGATAAGGTTCTAACCTATGAGTTCCAGAATATAACGGAACCCATGCCTGTAAGAGGTACCAATACAATGGCTTATACCTATATGGATGAAAAGGACAATTCAAGCTATGCCTATGTTCCGGCCATTAGAAGGATTCGCCAAACCACTTCAACATCAAGATCTGATCCGTATATGGGTTCTGATTCATGGATGGATGCAAATTACATGTGGGCAGGAAAAACTCCAACCATGAAATGGATTTATTTGGGAGAAAAAACTATTCTTGCTTCATTTGCAAGCCCTGATATGCTTCCGAGTAAAGAAATGCCGGATGGAAGTATGCTGAGGGTATTTCCCTACACCGGTCCAAGTGTTCAGATGGGATATGAAAACCCCAACTGGAAAGGTATATCATGGGCACCTCAAAATATTACCTATGTGCCAAGAAAAGTATGGGTTATAGAACAGATACCCAAAGATCCTTATTATAACTGGGGCCGGCATATAAACTATGTTGATCAGGAAAGCTATGTCATATGGTATAAAGAGGTATATGAAAGATCCGGTGATTTCCGGACCTGGGCCACTATGGTAGTGCATTACAGCGAAGATCCGCAAACCGGGAAAAACAATACAGGAGATCGCGATTGTTCGCTTTATATTGATGAAAAAGCCCGGCATGCAACAAGCACAAATAATTCAGCAGATCCGGATGCATATATATATCTGCCTGAATCCAAACTGAATCCCAAGTTTTATACCGTTAATAACTTTTTGCTGTTGTCTAAATAAAATGTAGTTCTTATAATCGCAGGGGCGGTTTTTAAAATCCTGCTCCTGCGATTATACCAATTGTTATAAGATATAGCTTTTTAAAATAATTTTTTCCGGCATGAACCAGCTCTTTTCCTGTTTCATGTCTTGCCTGACAGCGTTTTCTCCGGAACTTTAAAAGGGCTGTTTCATGCCGGAAAAAAAGATACTTATCTTCATACATCATCCCTGTTAGTTTCTTATATGATTTCTCCTCACTTTCATACTTTACAATAAATATTAATAATATATTGCAACATTATTGGAAAATACTGTGGTGAAATTGCCGTATTTTGAAATATAAACATATGAATTTTATATAATATTAATATTACTGCAAATAATAATTGGCACAATATTTGTATCCAACTAAAGGAAATAGAGAGCAGTTTTTAAAATCCTGCTCCTGCGATTATACCAATTGTTATAAGATATAGCTTTTTATAATTATGCTTTAAAATAATTTTTTCCGGCATGAACCAGCTCTTTTCCTGTTCCATGTCTTGCCTGACAGCGTTTTCTCCGGAACTTCAAAAGGGCTGGTTCATGCCGGAAAAGAAGATACTTATAAAGTTGGAAAGCTGAACCTAAATGTTCTTAAAACTATATTCAAACAAAGGAAATCGAGTTGAGATAAAGTGAATTTTAAATAGGTCTTACAGAAAGCATTTATAGCGTTTCTCAAAATAGTATTCGTATCGAAAATATTTTTTTAAAGATGATGGTTTTGCAGCAATTATTTTAACTGTCATACCGGACTTGATAACCCTGCCCCGGAACATATTAAATCGGGGCTATCAAAAATATATTGAATAAACCGGATAACGCCTAAGCTTCACTGCGTGTCCAGCCTTAACTATAATAACGATAATTTGTATGTTGAAGCTTATTTAAAGTCCATGAAAAATAGTAATTGTTTCTTTAAACGGAAAATATTTATTAAAACTGCTATAACAATGACAAAAAAACTTTAGTCATTGACAAATACGCCAATTCTCTTTTGTTATTACAGTATACAGAGATTGTCCGCAATTATGATTTGTTGCTCACCTATGTAGCGTCTTTTTATAATTCTATTTTATACTCCCCTCGATTTAACGCTGATATTTTAACAAAAGAAGGGGGTGAAAAACAGAAATTAAGTTGGAGCTATATCTTTAATTTAATTCCAAATTGAAGTTTTAAAATATATAAGGTTAGCATAATAAGTATCCATAACTACCCAGTCCATTCTGCGCACAAGAGGGCTAAATTTGCATAGGATCGTAAAGACAGTTGTTTATAACAGTGTTATACAAAATGATTAATATTAGAGGAGGAAAAAGTGGAAGTTTTAAAAAGGATCTTTAAACCTATTGAGTTACCGATGCTTTGCATTCTTGTAATTCTTCTTGGTTTTGGCGGTTACCTGCAGGCTGAAGAATTGCCAAAAGTTATCGACAAGAATAACTGCGATCAATATAAAGATATAATAATTCCAGCTATGTATCGTGCGATTGAAAGAGGTGATTTTGTTCTTACACCAGGGAAGATAAATTTCAAATATACACATGATGACAAGTTTCTTAAAGCAAGTGGAAAAAATAAAGGGAAATTCGACATAAGCAAAAAAGGTGAGCTGATCGAAAAAAGCACCGGCAAATACCCTGAACAACTTTATGGTATGCCTTTTCCCGATATTTATCTTAAAGATCCCAAGGTTGCAGAAAAGATCATATTCAATTTTGATTTCCAGAGATATCGTTTTATGGGATCAAAAGATCATATCAGTATCAAGTGGATCGATAAAGAAAATATGGAACGTTATGCAGCCGGTATTGATAGTCGCCTTTACATGAACGGACGACCACCTGGTCAGGAAATAAATTATAATCCCGATAAGGTTCTTGCCTATGAGTTTCAGAATATATCGGAACCTATGCCTGTAAGAGGAACCAATACAATGGCCTATACCTATATGGGTATAAAGGATAACAGCAGTTACGCCTATATCCCTGCAATTAGAAGGACTCGTCAAACCACCTCAACATCAAGATCCGATCCGTATATGGGTTCTGATTCATGGATAGATGCCAATTACATGTGGTCAGGAAAAACACCTTCCATGGAATGGAAGTATGTGGGAGAAAAAACTATCCTTGCTTCATTTGCAAGTCAGGATATTCTTCCGGTAACTGAATTGCCGGATGGAAGTATGAAGAGGGTATTTCCCTTCACAGGCACAAGTATCCCTATGGGCTATGAAAACCCCAAGTGGAAGGGTGTATCATGGGCACCTCAAAATATTACCTATGTTCCAAGAAAGGTATGGATTGTAGAACAGATACCCAAAGATCCTTATTATAACTGGGGCAGGCATATAAACTATATTGATCAGGAAAGCTATGTCATATGGTATAAAGAGGTATATGAAAGATCCGGTGATTTTAGAACATGGGCTACTATGATAGTACACTACAGCGAGGATACTAAAACCGGTAAAAATAATACGGGAGATCGTGATTGCACGCTGTATATTGATGAAAAAGCCCGGCATGCTACAAGCAGCAATAATTCGACTCATCCGGAATCATATATATACCTGCCTGAAGCCAAACTGAGTCCCAAGTATTTCACAAAAAATAACTTTTTGGTGTTATCTAAGTAAGATTTATTAACTAAATCCGCAGGAACGGGCCTGATATCCCGTTCCTGCGATGATAAATAAATATCAACGGCAAAAGGCGTATCAACGGCAAAAGGTGTATATATTACAGCTTGATATTTTGTATTTTATCAACAAATTTAAACCATTTGTTGAACCAACTGAAGTTAGCTATTCTTCTTTATGAAACAAACCAGGGTAACCGCATTTAGATTGTTTATACACTCAGTTTTGATTAATATAATGTTTGTTGAGAAAACAAAAAGCAGTAACAACTCCTTTCGTTATTCCTGCGAAGGCAGGTATCCAGTAATTACATTGGGTTATGGATGCCGGATCAAGTCCGGCATGACGGTTTAGGGGTGTTTGCGCAAAACCATTATTTCTAAATGCGGTTACCCTGTGAAACAAACCACCTGTGATTGTGATAATACATATTCTATTAAGCCAGTTTCAAAACGCCCCATTTTGGCCGATCTTAAGCGTTGGGCTTAAATTTCAATCCTCGAAATACTCGAAGCATTCCTGTGGTTGAAATTTTCGCCCGCCTTGAGCTTGACAAAACTGAAACGTTTTGAAAGTGGCTCTAATATAGTATGAGATTAGCTTACGAACATGATATGCTTGAAGAAGGCCATCCAAAATCCAACTCTCTTTCCGGAGGCTAAAAGGTCCTTGAATATTAATTCAAAATACTAAATATATAGGGTGTTTTAGATAAAGTAGTGATAAAATCATATTTCTTATTTTAATCTTTGATGGTAAAAGCAACTAAATTATAACTTATAAAATCGTAACAGGTCATCTCTTGGCCTTGATAAAAACACCAAATGATATATCTTTAAACTATATTCAGGATAAAATTATTTTTAAGACCAAACAAAAAACAAATTAAAATAATTTTCAATATAATAAAACAACGAAGTGTTAACAAGAACTAATTTGAAACTGGCTCTTATAACCTTTAATATAAAATGGAGGCAATATGCAAACAAGCGCTTTAAAAAAGGATGATATACAAAGCTATCAATTAGCTGGAGAAGCTGTTTTAACCGAGCGTGTTAAAGGGCTAAAGGATAGCTTTGTTGACACGGAGATCAAAAGCTCTACAGAAAGAACAAGAGCTTTACATGAGGTGTATAAGGAAGCAGGCGGGGAACCAATTGTTGTTACCAGGGCAAAGGTGCTGGACAGATATCTTCGAAATATGACACTTTATATTGATGAAAATCCGATTGTCGGGAGTTTAGCCAAAGATCGAAGGGGTGTTAACCCTTATCCTGATTATAACGAAGCCGCAAACAAACTTTTCAGCAGCTTTGGAGATATGGCTGTAGATCAGAAAGAAAAGCAATACTTAATAGAGGTAGACGATTATTTCAGGGGCAAGAAACATGTAGATATAGTAAACAACATCTTTAATAATTTAACCGGCCTTACCCGCCAGGATTTTTTGGATCATGGTGTATTTATCGATATCGTTGGCGTTCCTTTGGGACTTATCAACCTGGATTACGGAAAGGTTATGAATATAGGTTTATCCGGAGTTATAAAAGAGGCACAAGAAGGATTGGCCCGACTGGATCTAACATATTATGAGGATTTTAAGAAAAAAGCTTTTTATGATGCTGTTATTATAACTTTAAAAGCTGTTATTGCCTGGGCAAACCGTTACGCTGACTTAGCGGAAGAAATGGCAAAAAATGAAAAGGATGCAAAAAAGAAAGCAACTCTTGAAAAAATTGCCGAAACCTGCCGCAGAGTTCCTGAAAATCCGGCCAGGACCTATTATGAAGCGATTCAATCTTTCTGGCTTATTCATACTGCCGCATGGATAGAACAGGCACAGGGAGCAATTGCCCCGGGCCGTTTTACAAAATACACATATAAGTTTTATAAAGATGATATTGAAGCCGGCAGAATTACAGATGAAGAAGTAATCGAGCTTTTTGAATTGCTTTGCATTAAATTATCAGAAATCGGAATTCAGTATTCAACAGAGGTTTATGCCACAGGCGCCCAGCAACATACAGCTCAAACTTTTCTGATCGGCGGGCTTGATGAAAATGGAGAAGATGCCACTAATGAACTTGATTTCTTGTGGCTTGAAGCAGAATCAAGAGTCCGGATGGTCCAGCCCAGCACCGTTTGTGCATGGCACAACAAGATGTCGGAGGAATTTCTTTTAAAATGTGCCGACACAGTTAAAATGGGGCTTGGCAAGCCTGCATTCATCAACTCTCATATTGCTGTAAAACGTAACCTTGATCGTTGGGACTGTACCCCGGCGGAAGCTAATGCATTTACGGTAATAGGTTGCAGCCAGAGCGCAGTTGCCCATAGCATGGATAATGTTTGGGGTGGCTTGTTAAATTATGCCAAGATCCTGCAGCTTACTTTAAATGACGGCAAAGACCCGAAGTCGGGAAAACAACTGGGTCTGCAAACCGGCACTATTGATAAATTTAAGACATATGAAGATCTGGAATCGGCTTTAAGCAAGCAGTTTCGCTATTTCACAAAAATGCTTCGAACCGCAAGCCGTATATCTGAAAATGTGCATGGGCAGTATTTTCCGACACCTTATTCATCTTCTCTGGTAGATGATTGTCTGAAAGTAGGCAAGCATGTTCTTGACGGCGGTGCAAGGTTCGGTGGTGATTCGGATTGTCTCGCCGGTGCAGTGGATGTTGCCAATTCTTTAGCCGCAGTTAAAAAAGTAGTTTTTGATGATAAAAAAATTACTATGGCCCAACTTCATCAGGCATTAAATGATAACTTTGAAGGCCATGAAGAAACACAGCGCCTTCTTTTAGCAGCACCCAAGTACGGCAATGAAGATGATTATGTAGATAAGATAGTAAGGGCCGGTTATGATGAATTTTATGATGAACAAATGCAGCATAAAAGCTTTTTGGGCAAGGATGACGGAAGACCCTGGGGCGTGGTGGTAGCCGGGCATAGTTGGTTCGGTATGCACGTAGGAGCTCAGCCGAACGGGCGTGGAGCCGGAAATGCTTTAACCGATGGTTCCATTTCAGCAACTCCCGGAACCGATACAAAAGGGCCTACAGCTCTTATACATTCCGCTTGTAAAGCAATGGATAACGAAAAGTACAGCGGAAACATCTTCAATATGAAATTCCATCCAACGGCAGTGGCAAATGCAGATGAACAGAAAAAGCTATTATCTTTAATAAAAACGTTTATGGATATGGGCGGATACCATATACAATTTAATATTGTGAGCTCCAAACTGCTGAAAGTAGCTCAAACTACTCCTAAAGAATACAAAAACTTAGTGGTCAGAGTAGCAGGTTTCAGCGCCTTTTTCGTTCAGCTTGACAACAAACTTCAAAATGAAATTATCGCCAGAACCGAGCTGAGCATGTAATATAAACAGACTCGTAAAACTTAAAGTCAACTGTTCTATAGCATACCGGCCCCGGGGATTTTCAATCAAGGGGCCGGTATCATATAAAGGATCTGAGAAGGTATAATATGGAACAAATAAATGGCTATGTTTTTGATATCCAGAGGTACTCAATTCATGACGGGCCCGGAATCAGAAGTACTGTATTTTTAAAAGGCTGCCCGTTAACCTGTGCCTGGTGTTCAAATCCTGAATCACAAAAACAGGTACCACAGCTACTCTACATGGAGCAACTTTGTTCACGGTGCCATAAATGTGTCAATATTTGCCCTAACAAAGCAATTAAGATTTTACCGGAAGGAGCTCTGCATATTGACAGGGATCTTTGTGTGGGTTGTGGCTTTTGTGTGGATATATGCCCTGCCGAAGCAAGAAAGATTTCGGGCAAACTCATGAGTGTAGAAGAAGTAATTGATGTAGTAAAAAGGGATGCCTTATTTTATAAAAATTCCGATGGTGGCGTAACTTTTTCCGGAGGCGAAGCAACAGCACAGCCTGATTTTCTTCTTGCCCTTTTGAAAGAATGCAAAAAGCTTGGATTTCATACAACTCTTGATACCTGCGGATTTGTGAAATGGGAGGTACTTGAACCTATTTTAGAATATGTAGATCTGGTACTTTTTGATGTCAAGCAAATCAATGCCAAAAAGCATCAGCAACTTACAGGTGTAAGCAATAAACTTATTTCTGAAAACGCCAAACGTATCGTTTCCAAAAACATTCCCATCATTTTAAGAGCGGTTCTTATACCGGGTTGCAATGACTCCGATGAGGATATAAAGGCACTGGCGGAGTTTGCCCTTGAATTGGACTGCCCGGAAATAAATCTGATGCTATATCATAAGCTTGGTATCAAGAAGTATGAATCTTTAGGTATGCAATACAATCTTGGAGATTTAGAAACGTATCCAGATGAAAAAATAGAGCACATAAAAGATCAGATAAGCCTTTTTGGCCTAACTGTGAAAGTTCAGTAAGACGAACACTGTTTTTTTGCCTGGATTTTAACTATATATGACAGGAAACACAAAATTCATCCGGAGATTTAGCAGTATGTATCTTATGGCAAATAAAACAATCAATCTCACCGTAGTGTGAATCATGAGGGTTTAAGCGCGTCTTGCCTTTTGTGAGCTCGATAATATCTGTATAACTCCCGTGGCAATTAAAACAAATTGCCGATGAATACTTCTGTAATGGAGAAGGTGTGTTTTTTGCATCAATATTCTTATGTGCTTTTTGCAGGTCTGCTATATCGTGGCAATCCAAGCATGATTTTTCGGCCACAGAATGCTTAGATGCCAATAGGGCAGGATTTGCCATTGAGTTTACTTCTGTAGGGTGACAGTCAAGACAACGCGCATCAGGACTCCAGACAAAGGGTGAGGCAGAGCAGCAAAGCGGCTTTTTAATTAAAGCCGTTTTGCTATCACAAGCCGTAACCAGCAATATTGAAAACAATACTACTGCAATAAACAATATGATCTTTTGCAACTTGAAATCCCTTTTTCTTGGATTAAGATTAAGATATCTATTGTCGCTATCTTCCTGAATTTTTATATCTATTCTATCCCTTGCCGGTAGCGGCATGTTCACCTGCCATGTACGCAGTAGTCATGGAACCTCCTGCGCTCCAAACAGCCGGATGTCCGAACAATACTTCTCCGGCACCACCTCCGGCAGTAAAATATGTGGCATACAGTCCCGGAATAATATTTTGATTTATATCCAACACCTGCATGTTATGATTCACCCGCAGGCCGCATGAGGTTGAGCCCATACTGCATCCTATTTTTATACCATAAAACGGCGGATCTAAAACAGGTACCAAATACTGTAGCTCTTCTCCGAATTCCGGATCTATCCCTGATTTGCAATGCCCATTCCATTTATTAACCGCTTTTTTAAATCTTTCAGAATTCAAGCCTAATTTTACTGCAAGGCCTTCAAAAGTATCTGAGCTTTTTATTGCCCCCATAGTAATAGCTTCTTTTACTTTGACCCGCCAATCCGAACTGGCAAGCCTTGGGATTATCCATTCATCCACCCCGGGAGTTATGGGTACCTTGCAACCCACAGGCTTAAACTTCCATATGTTTTTTTCGTAATTGCTGTCGAAAATCACATAAGCCCGATTACCAGGCTGAGCCATTATTGCCGACGGCCTGCTAAAAAATTGTGCAGGAGAACTGCTTATGTTCATAAATCTTTCGCATGCCTTGTTTAAGTGAAGCCACGCGCCTCTGGCGAGTTGGATATCACCGGAATAAAGATAACGGAACCACGGGCCGTTTACTTCTGAAAAATCTATACCTCCATCAAACCCTGTGAATGTATCATAACCTGACAAATCAGCACCTGCGCCCTGTCCCATTCTGATACACTCTCCTGTATTGGAAGGCAGAGCCATAGATACGCTGCCTACACCCTTACAGGCCGTGGGCACATATTTTTTAAGCATATTTTTATTGTGGGAAAAACCTCCGGCTGAAAGAATCACAGCCTTTTTAGCTTTTATAAATATGGTAGTTCCTTCAAGCAACTTGGTGGCTTTAACACCAACTATTCTGTCTTTATCTCTCACCAGTGCAACTACCTTGGTGTTTAATATGATCTTCCCACCTTTTTTCTTCAGATATTCGTATGCAGCATTTATAGCGACTCTCATTGCAGCATGGCCACGATGATCCGGGTCGCCTTTGACCGCGGGAGAATAGACTACTCCAAAAGGATTGGTTTCCCACTCAACGCCTATATCAGTGAGCCAATCAACCATTTCACCGCATTTAATTATTGTTGCACGAGCCAGTTCTTTGTTTATCGTATAACGCGATTCTTCTATAGCTTTCTGTACTGTCTTGTCCAGGTGAAAAGCCGGAGCGCCTGATACCTTAGGCACTTTTTTTGCTCCATGAGCCAGTAAAGCGCCTGCATGCGATGTAGTGCCGCCTGCCAACGACATCTTCTCCAAAGCAATCACAGAACTTCCCATCTCAGCTGCCTTAGCAGCACCAACGACACCGCCCCCTAATCCAACTACTACGATATCCGCCTGCTCATCCCATACTGCCGGAGGATCTACCGGAGGGATAGGCTTGACGTCATCCGACTCCACTGGTTGACAATCTCCGGTTTCTATCGGTAAAGATTTAACTGTGCTTGCTATCGCTTTACCGGTAGTACCTGGATTGATTAGTGCCGCAGACCCTAAAACAGCTCCGCCAACTACCACTTTGGCATTCTTTAAAAAGTCTCTGCGAGACAGTCTTGACTTATTTTCTTTCATCTTATTTATTCATTTGTAAGTTACAATATCTTTTGGCCATTGTATTATCTATTTTCCTAATTTTCCCCTCAACGAGTCAGGCCCCGGCGGAGCCAGGGCCCACCCTTATGTCTCAAAACCTTAACACGCAAAGGCCGGCAGCGGTATTGCGCACCATCCATGCTCGATATAGGTACGCATGTCCTTGAGCGTAATCTTGCGGCCATCGGCCAAAGTCATTTCGCCCAGACTATGGCTATGCAGTCCGTAATGCATTGTGGCTCCGGATTCGCTCAGGTAGCCGTAAAAGGTCCGTGACTCGGCCGAAGCATCGAGATTGATCTCACCTTTTGGCGACTTCAGCGTAAAGTGCCACTTGACGGGAATCCGCATTCTCGTCTTGGGATCGATCCAATACTCCAGTTCTTCCATCTTGATATTACTCTGGCCGTTTTCGGAAAAGTCCACTTCCTGGTCATCGACCATCACGTGGCTATATGCTTTCCCCACAGAGGGATAGTAATAAATGAAGATCCGCACAGATTCGTTCGCCCACCAGACCCAGTAGTAGGTCTCTCCTCTGAGCACCTTGGCCAGGTCCCACGCCGGTTGGGTAAATTTTTCCTGGCAGCCGAATGACTTGTCTTTCCTCAATTTGTAAGTCTTGCCTTCAAGTTTAAAGGTGCCCTCACAGCACATCGGAGCCTCATAGCCGGCGACGTTGTTCTTGGCTAAATCGGCATAGGTTCCTTTGTGAAATGAGGCGTCACCGATGCCGCTTAAGAGCAGATCGAATTCAATGCCCATGTGCTCGCCCTTGAGTTCCCAGTAGGGGGGACGGCAGATGTATTGCCAGTTATCCAGCTTCCAGATCACCGCATCATCGGTCTTGATGACTTCGCCGCTTTTCCAGTCGTCAGTCGCCCAAGTGCGGTTGCTGATGAAATCGAGGTCGTTGATCGTACCCGTAAATCCCTTGGGCTTGATCTGGAAAGTGGTTTGTCCAACAAACTTGTCCTCGACCTGCCAGGGTCCCTTCTTGCCGCCGCCCACACGAAAAATGCAACTTACAAAGGAAATCTCGTCTCCCTCCTCGGTCTCGGCCATGACCAAAAAGCCGTTATTTTCCATGTACGAAACTCCCTTGGGCAGAGTCTCCTTATAGCTGAGTTGGTCATCCAACGTGGCATTCGTCCTGGCTTCATTTTCCATTGTCATATTTATATCTCCTTTTTTAATTTTAGCCCAACTTGCCTATCTTTTCCAGTTCAGGCGCCAGATCTTCAATTCCCATATCTTTCAGATGTTCCATGGTAGGATAGCCGGTTTCTCTGTTCCAGCCCAACGCTTCATACCAATTTCCTACAGTGATCTTGAATTTTTCCATATCTATTCTTTGATACATAACCTTTTCCATTTCATCCCATTCCATTTTGGCAGTTCTTTCATTATCTCTGCACAATATAGCACGGGTTAATGTATTGATCCTTTCTCCTGCCTTATAATACTCGGCTTCAGTAACTTCTACTCCGGTAACTGCAGAGAAAAGCCTGGCCTCCAGGCCTGTCGATTTAGAACCTTCACCAATCCCTTCATGATCCCACAGCCAGCCCATATACTTTCTTAATGGGAACTGAAAACACGCAGGCAAACAATCGATTAAAATCCCGCGCATTGTAGCATCCTTGGCCCATTTCACGACAAAAGGGCTGCCGTACTTATCAGGTTCTTTCATTATAAAGCCGATAAACTCATTGTGTATCCAATCGGGCCACTTATTGTGATGAGGATCGCGTGTGTCAATCATCCAGCACAAGGCTCCCGGGAGTGCGGCAGCTGGACCCATAGCATGATCAGCAAGAATACCTCTTGAAGCATATCCCCATCCGCCGATTCCGGCTACCGGATACTTTACCGGGTTGGCAGCTCCTTCACGAGCTGCTTCAGGTCCTTCATATTCCGGATACCAGTATTTTTCCGGGCCGAGTTTTTCCACAGTCCTTCTTAGTCCTTCGGCAAGCGTATCTCCAAAACCCTTTCTATATGCAATCATGTTTAACAGCTTGATCCACCATTCATGGTCCCGGACGTCTGTTGGCATACCCATCAAAGATTCGGTGTCAATTCCCAATTCTTTCGTATAATGCAGCCAGGGTACTATGCCGTAGTTAATCTCATGATGGTTAAAGCCCAATTGTTGGGCCAATACATGGACTTCAAAACCTTTTTCAAAATTTCTTTCCCCTTCAAGCCTGTCAAAGAACTGCTCATACCTGGTATGTACACAGCCCGACATTCCTAGCATAAGACCTGGATGGGAAACTGCCGGTACATTTTTAAATTCGAAGAAACCACAGCCGCCAAGACAACCGGTAGCACATGATTTTGCAAAAATCGGATAAGGCATATTGTGGATGCTGCCCATCCAATCCTTGGCATGATTATCAAAAATGTCTTTTCCACCTGTCCATTCTTCCCACCACGGATTATTAGGTTTATCTCCTAAATCAGCATAAACTAAAGGACGTTTTCGCTTTTTCGGATAAAATTCCAACGTGGCCTTAATAGCTGCTTCAGGATCTTTAACCTTAACCTGATGTTTTCCTCCGACCAGGACAATGGCTTTAAGCATCTTGGAACCTAATACTGCACCCATTCCACCCTGCCCTGTTGCATTGTGTGCTCCGCAACCAACTATGGCATAACGGATAAGATTCTCGCCGGCAGGACCTATTCCATATATATCGCAACGGTTTTTACCATGACGGTCTTGCAGAATTTGCTGCGAATCGATCAGTCCCAAACCCCAAAGATCTTTTGCCGATTCCAAGCTTGGTTTGCCGTTTTTAATTACAAGATAACAGGGCTTTTCAGATTTTCCTTCAAGAATAATTCCGTCATAACCGTTCCACTTGAGCCTTGCAGGGAAATGACCACCGATTGAAGTGTTGGTTAACTGCTCCGGATAGCTGTGGGGTGATATGCCCAGAAAATTAACTCTTCCGGAAGATGGGGACATGGTTCCCGATGCAACGCCATTCATAATAAATACTTTATTCTCAGGATCGAAAGCCTTGATTCCGGGTTTCATTTCCTCCCAGCACAATCTGAGCGCTATCCCATAACCACCTATATATTTTGGAACATATTTCATTGTATCAACTGTAGAGAACTCACCTGTGGTGAGATTAACCCTTAATATCTGACCTGCCCATCCATATTGCTCACTCATTTTATCACCTCCTCAATTTATTTATATTTCTTTAAAGTAAGACACATGGTAGGACACATCTGAACACATACCGGACCATCTGCTCTGTCTTTACAAAGATCACATTTAACAGCTTTTTTCTTTACACTGTTATAGTTGATCCTCGGCGGTTCAACAGGACAGGCTTTTATACATGCTGCACATCCATTACACTTTTCTTCATCTATGCATCTGGCTCCGGTTTTTTTATCAATATACATTGCGTCTTCAGGACAGGCTGCAATACATGAGGGTGCTATGCACTGCTTGCAGCTATAAGCAAAGTACTCGCCGCGGAAAGGATCTCTGGACTCCCAGATTCTGTTTAATTCAAGTCCGCAAGCTGCCTCATGCACTGCTGCACAATACAACTCACAACTTCTGCAATCCTGGCAAACCGACTCCTTGGGGTCAACCATGGATATGTAGCCTATTGCTTTTGGATAGGGCACGGTTTTATCTGCTGCAACGCCAGTTTTGTTATTCGCCATTAACATCCTCCTTTACTTTTTAATACATTAATTTGATCAAATAATTTGAATTATATTACAGCCATAAAAATTAATTTGAACTTCAAAAACAATGCAAACTTTATGTTTTCAATAGATACCGGACCCCGACATTTGCCGGGGTTCCAGTGATTTCAGTATCGGATACTTTTGCAACCTATCACTATCAGTTTAAGCTTTACCGGATGAGGCATAACGCTCTTTTGCAATCGCAAAAAGCTCCTGGCTTCCTTTTGACCACTTTACCGTTAACTTTGTCTTGTTAATCTTCCAACCATCGGGAGTGCGTACCATCCCATTGGTATAGTAACCGCCACCTGACCAAATGCTGTCTACTTTATCATTTGGAAGGTAAAACTCGGAGTGAACGTAGGACATACACGTTGCTTCATCACCGTTTATTGTAACAACATCATTGGAAGTATAATGCATCACAGATTCAAAACCACTTGCATTCTCCCGTGCCCAGGTTACCCAATCATCAGCTTTAAAAACTATAGGGTTTCCCCCGATCATGGAAGTATAATCGATTTCCACCTGGTCAGTATAGCAGGAACGCAATCCGGCCCAATCGTGCAGGCCAATACTGGTTGCATAACGTATAACAATGTCAACAATTTCCGTGCGATCTAAAAGCAATTGTAACTTTTTCTCATCCATAATTAATTCCTTTTAATTACTTTCTCAAAATCAATGCCAAGATCTTCCATAACAACCTTTGCAGCAGCACGCCCACCACCGGTCACACCACCACCGGGATGTGTGCTTGCCCCTGACATATAAAGTTTTTTTATCGGCATACGATATGTATGCATTCCGGGCAAAGGCCTGTTTCCGCCGATCTGCCGGTTATACATTCCAAAATGGAATTTATCACCGGCGGGCATTGCAGAGTTTCTCCTTTGAACATCAAACGGAGTCACATAAGATCTTCCTATGATATTGTCATCGGTCAAATTGCTGCAATAGCGCCGTGCTATTTCCAGCATATTATCTGCCGTCTGCTGGCCCACCTCATCCCACTTTTCAACAGGAGCATCTTTTAGTACCGGAGGCACAAGTGCATAGTTGTAAACTATAGCTTTGCCTGCAGGAGCCCTTGACGGATCAATCAAGGTTGGCATGCATAAATTGGAAAATTCATTGTCCAGATATCCTAAATCCATACGGTGCAGGGCATCACGATAATGTTTGACATTCATATGACCGAATTCAACAAACAGAAAATCCCCCAAATCATTGCCAACCTTAAACTTTGGTTTTGCATTAAGGGCAATATGCTGAATAAACCCGGAATACCGGCTTTGCTGCAACCCATTAACATTACGCTCAAGATTTGCAGGCAGTTCAACTCCGGGTAACATTCCGGGAAAAACCTGCTTAACATTGATGTTGGCCACCACTGCTTTACTGGCAAGAATTTCCTCTCCGCTTGCCAGAATAACACCTGAAACCTCTCCACCTGACATTTTAAAATGCTTTACCGAACTGTTTACTTTAACAGTACCTCCATGAGCTTCCATACATTTTATCAGTGCCTCTGCCAGGGCACCTGAACCACCCACCGGCATCCATCCGCCAAATCTATTCATAAACGGTAGAATAATGAAAAAGCCAAATCCTGTACCTTTATCAAAAGGATTGTTCATGGCCTTTGCCGCAAAGCGGGAAAGTGCTATTTTTAATTTGTCGCTCTCAAACCATTCTTCGGCTATATCCCAGGCGCTTAAAGACATAGCCCTCAACAGCTCCTGACTTTCCGGACTCTGATCCATCATAGCATGGGCTGTCCTATCGCTTCCAGGAGGTTCATACATTCCCATTGTGAACATCTCCAAAGATTTGCCTGCCTTAGCGTCAAATTTCCGATAGGCATCAGCATCATGTTGAGAAATCTTTGCAATAGACTCGCATGTCTTGTCGATATCCAAATAGAACTTAATCGTTGAGCCGTCTTCAAAAATTTCTCCGGTCAGCTTTTCTGTTCTGGTATACTCAAGGCCATATTCTGACAGCAGCCCGAGTTCATCATTTTTCATCATCGGGTTAGCAATTAAAATATAATGAAGACTGGAGCAGCAATCATGCTTGAATCCCGGAACAGTCAATTCCTTTGTCTTTGTTCCGCCGCCAACCTCCGGTTGCTCTTCTACTACACAAACATTCAGTCCGGCCTTGCTCAAATAAGCAGCAACTATAAGACCGTTATGCCCCGCACCTACAACTATTACATCAAATTTTTCTGAAATAACTTAAGTTCTCCTTTCTCCTTTATTATATTTTTATTCCTGTTGTATACCCATCATAAACGGCATCTATTCCCTTCCTCGGAGCAACGGAATCACCAATACAATACAGCTCCTTAACCTTTCCTTTCAGGGCTTTATATAATTCGTTATTGGCTTTATTATAAGTGACCATAACTACATTATCTACCCCTTCAACTTTTTTTATAGTGCCTGCATATATATCGAGAAGTTCTACCGTGTTTCCCGAAATACTTTTAACGATCATATTAGGACTGAAAACCACACCTTTGGAACGCAGCCTTATATAAGAAGCCGGTAAATCAGTTGTCGCAATAAGATCAAACCCGATAAAGTTCAGAGGACTTACCATCTCAACCTGCTTTCCCTTTTGAGATATATACTCTGCAACACTCATCAGTTGCCAGTGTCCTTCTCCGCCATCAACTACTATGACCTTTTCGCCAAGTTCCACCTTATCTAAAAGCACATCCCAAACATTTACTACATTATCCTGATCACCACCGGGTACCGGTGATTTGGCAGGCAATGAACCGGTAGCAACAACAACAGCATCAGAGGCTTCTTTTTCTACCATATCCGGAGTTACTTCCACTCCAAGATTTACCTTGACATTCAGTAATTCGAGTTGCTTTACCCTGTATCTTATGATGCCGGCGATTTCTGCTCTGTGTGGCGCTTTGGCTGCGATAAGGATCTGGCCGCCCAGTTCATTTGCTTTTTCAAATAGCGTTACATCATGGCCTCTTAGTTTGGCTGCCCTTGCAGCTTCCATGCCTGCCGGACCGCCACCGATGACCATAACCTTCTTCTTTGTACTTGAAGGTACAATTGTTCCTATTTCTTTTTCCTTTCCTGTAACCGGATTTTGAAAGCATGTAACCGGTCTGCCTTTCATGGCTCTTCCTATACATCCCTGATTACAGGCTATACATGAACGAATTTCATCTAATCTGCCCTCCATAGCCTTATTGGGCAGTTCAGGATCAGCAATCAGACCCCTGCATATTCCAACCAAATCCGTCTGTCCGTCTGCCAGCATTTTTTCAGCCTGAACCGGATCATTAATTCTGAGAGCTACTCCTATAGCCAGATCTACCGATTCTTTAAATTGGGCGGCATAGGGATTTAACAATCCTAACGGAGTGTGCATGCCTGTTCCGATAGTAAAAATTCCCTCATAAAATCCTCCTGAGATGGAAATATAATCAATATAACCGCTTTCCTCAAAGATCTTGCCGATCTCTGTGGTATCGTCAATGCTTAATCCGCCGGGTACAAATTCGTCTCCGGGCATTCTTATGCCCAAAGCCATGTCATATCCTACTTGCTCACGGATGGCCGCCATAATCTCCAAAGGAAATCTCACACGATTTTCAAGGCTTCCTCCATACTCATCCGTTCTCTTATTTGTATAGGGAGACATGAATTGTTCCGGCAAATAACCTGTTGCGCTGTGAATTTCAAGACCGTCCAGGCCTGCGTCTTTTGCAAACTGAGCAGTCTTTACATATGCAGCTATTACTTCTTTAATATCTTCAATCTCCATTTCCTTAGGTACAGTACGTCCTCCCGCCGGAGTAGGTGAAGCACTCCAAAGCGGCAGTTGTGTCAACTCGGAATCCGCAGTTCTTCCGGCATGCATTAATTGAACAAAAAGCTTTGTGCCTTCCGCATGTACCGCCTCGACAAGCATTTTTAATCTCTCAACAATGCGTTCGTCATACATTTCCATGATGCCGTAAATGTTTCTGCTGTTAAACATAATGTTCATGCTTCCGGCAACAATAAGTCCTACGCCTCCCTTAGCCCTTGCCCTTTGATACTCAACATACCTTTCAGTCATCATATGATGTTCATCAGTATATTTTGTACCGTGTGCAGGGAAAAATATCCGGTTTTTTATGGTTACTGGGCCAATCTTAAAAGGGGTAAATAAATACTGAAACTGATCACTCATTTTTTTTATCCTTTCTTTTTAGCGTTATTATCAAAGTTTCTCCGTTATTAAGTGCATTTTCTCACACCTTTGACTAAAAACAACACGAGAAAACTATGAGTACAATATGAGTGCTGTCCCCATATTTTATTTCAAATTCTTATAGGATAAATATTTATTTATTTGCGATTATCTTTGCTATTGCTATCGGCAGATCATCAAATCTTCGAATGAATCTGTAACGGCCATGTCCCTTTTGAGCCATAAGCTCATTTGTAGCCCGGTCAGAACCGCCGGTTCCAAAAGATATTCCAAGCACATGCAATCTATCAAACTTTGCGGCAATTTCAACAGGATCGCCTCCTTTCGTTGCCCATCCATCGGTTACTAAAATACCGGTTTTGTGCATTGTTTTTGATTCGTTCAGAAGAGAAAGACCGTCTATAAGAGCTTGTCTTATGTTCGTGGCACCGCCTGTTTCAATATCAAGCATTTTATCAACCAGAGGTTCCAGGACATGCGGTTCATAAAGACGCTTAATAATATTTGTATCCCTGGCAAAAGACAGCACACCATAAAAATCATTTCGGAGCTTTCCGGCAAATACTCCTGTAGCTATAGCTGCAACTGCGGCTTTTTCCGGACGCATGGAATTTGATGCATCCAGCATAAGCACATAGGAGTTTTGTTTTAATATTTTTTCATAGCAGTAAAGATTTTCATGTATCAGAGATGGATCTCCGGGTTGTTCCTCCAAGCTATAATCTATATCAATGTCTACAAGTCCGGGCATATATGGCCTGGTTACTGTTATTGTATTCCTTGCCGCTTGAGATGCTATTTTTGACGACAGATAGATAATTTTACCTAAAAGTATTTTATGGACTTCCATCCTTTGCTCCCACTTTGCACGTTTTTGCATAAGATAAAGGAGCTTTACCTGGGAAAATCCGGTTTCCATACTTGATGCCATTTCCAATAAAGGATTGAAATAATCGCTATTAAAAATGTTATTTAAAGATCGGGGCAAACGATAAAGCAGAGGAATAATTTCTTCATACTGTAAAAAGTCAATGGCTTTGCGCAATTCCTGCAAAAGTTTTTGATCATCAGCATCAATTAGTAATTTTTTTTTTGGCCCCCATCAAAATCAGAGGGGGTAGCAGTTGTATTAGCTGATACATCACGCTTTGGCGAAGTTAGGCGCTGCTTATATTTTTCCAGGGACTTCAGAGCAAGTTTTTTAAGAAGCTCAAGAAAATTATCATGAGAAAAATCATGGAGCTCTATCTTTGTGGAAAAAGCAAGCTTTGCGCATTTAACCCAGGCTTCGGGGTTATCGTTAAATGATTTATTGGCACTGTAAAATATATCAGCAAGATCAATGGCGCCGCGGATCGACGAACCACGCCTTATGGCCTGTTCATCTCTTGTCAGCCGTGTAAAAATTACTGAAAGAGTAATGATTTGTTCGTCGGGGCACATGGAACGAAGCTTTACAATCTCAATTTCTTCATCTTCATTCTGATTAAAGAGTGTGATACATATAAAACGATCTTTTAACGCCTCGCTTAACTGTGATGTGCCTATATATTCATCGGGATTCTGTGTTGCAATAATCAGAAATCCTTCTTTGCCTTCCACTTTGCCGTATTTCGGGATATAGATCTTCTTCTCATCCATAGCGGAAAGAAGAACATTCTGGGTTCCTTCCGGCATCCGGTTTAATTCATTCAGCAACAGAATGGAGCCTTCTTCCATAGTCAATGTGAGAGGCCCCTGTATAAATGCTTCCTTCGTATACCCCTTTGCCATGACAAGCGGCGGATCAAACCATCCTGCCAGTTTTTGTTCAGTATAACGCTCATCCCCGTCTATTCTAAGGCAATTTCTTCCCAGGTGAGATGCAACAGCCATAGCAATTGTTGTTTTACCGACACCTACAGTACCGGATAGAAGTATATGCTTTCCGGCCCCGGCTGCTATCAAGGATAATTCCAATTCCTCTTCTCTGCCGATAATATTGTGTAATTGCTGTATTTGAGCTATAGTATCATGCATTTAGTTTAACTTTCCATAAGCTTATAAATATCAATCATGATATCAAAAATTAATTCACTAAAACAATTCCATAAATTGTTACTTTATCCATTGTGGGCGTATCGGCTTTGAATCCGGCCCTTTCAGCCGTACTAAACACATCTATACCTACTGCTTCCATAGATGGTCTGGCTTTAAACGGATGTCTGCAAGTTTCTCCTGGGGTTTTTACCGCACACTCTTCACATAGCCCACAAGTACCTGCGCCAAAACCTGCCGAAAAACGATATCCCAGGCCAAAGCACTTGCTTTCTATTTTATTTATTATTTCACCAAATTCTTTTGCTGCTAAAAGCAAAGACTTCTGGTAACTCTTATCCTTAAATACTTCGGCAAAATCATCTTTTTTTTGAGTTACATCATCTTTAAATGACTTTACGTCTTCAATAATAACTGCATAAGAATATTTGGATACTATTTCCTGAAATTCAGAAGCACTCATTACATAAGGAGGACACATAAAACTATTACCATAAAAACCGCATATGGGTACCCGGCATTTCAAATTAACTCTGGGATCAACTATAATATCGGATGCTTTGATGGCTTTTGCATCAGTTGCACCTAATTTTTTGGCCTCTTCACATAAGGTGCTCAAATTCTCTTCTGTTTTCTGATCCATATTGATTAAGCACCTTTTTTCTTTTCAAGTTATCAGCTCATGAACTTTAGAGCTTTTTTTTATGCCGGGAGCCGGATTGCGCGGGAGAATTTGCGCAAATACTGAGGATGATTAGTCAGCTCCACATAAGTTGCCTTGCGGGTGATAGCCATTGATAATTCCCGCTGTTCTTTTGATAAAAGTGCTAATTTGGCTCCCGTACCTGCGGCGTTTCCTATCTGGGAAAACCGATTCATGGGAACAGCTGCAAACATCCCGATCTCTATGGCACTTGCTACATCTATATAGCTGCCGAAAGCGCCTGCGATCAAAATTTCGTCAACCTCATCCCATGTCAGTTTTGTTTCTTCCAAAAGAATATTCAGTGCCGCGGCTATGGCCGCTTTAGCCATAAGTATTTCACTTATGTCCGTTTCGGTTATAGTGATATCAGTACCGCTACCGCTGTTTTGAGCATATACCAGAACAAACTCCTGCCCTTTTTCACCATCCCGAACAAGCGGATGAGCAAGCATTTTGCCCATACGATCAATAATACCTGCTTTTCGTAGTTGAGCAATCGCATCTAAGATACCGGAACCGCATATACCGACAGGAGGCTCGTTATTAATGGTTCTGATTTCTACCGATGAACCGGTTATTTTAACTTTTTCTATAGCCCCGCCTTCTGCCCGCATACCATATTTTATATGAGCCCCTTCAAAAGCAGGACCGGATGCACAGGACGTTGAAAGCAGGCGATCTTTTACTGCAAGACTTATTTCAGTATTAGTGCCGATATCTATTCCGATTGTAGTTTTTTCAGTATTATAGATTCCGGTTGCAAGAAGCACAGCCACATGATCGGCTCCCACAAACCCGGCAATATTGGGCAAAAGATGGACATATGCACCGGGGGCAATTGCAAGGCCTAAATCTCTTGCTTTAATATCCATAGAGTCGCTTACAGCCGGTATATAGGGCGCCAGGGCCAACTGCCTGACAGGCAAACCCAGAAAAAGATGATGCATGGCAGTATTGCCCACTACAACAGCTTCTAAAATTTGGTCACCTGAAAGGTCTGTTCCTTTACATAGTTCTCTTATCAACTGGTTGATATCATCGGCAGCAGCCTGCCTGAGTGTTTCGGCTTCTTTGCCCATGGCATGATTCAGACGGGCCATCAGATCCTGCCCGTATGCCATCTGCCGGTTTACTACAGCTTTTGCCGCCAGAATCTCACCTGTTTCAAGATCAGCAAGATAAGCTGCTATCTTTGTTGTTCCCAGATCCACTGCCAAGCCAAGCAATCTTTTTCCTGACTCTCCGGCCATAATTATTTCCCGGCCACGCAATACTATTTGAGCCTTCCATTCATTTGCACGCAGAACTAGAGGAAGTTGACGTTGTGCCGACAGATCAATCTTTAAATCTTTTAATCCGTACTGACTGTCCAGATACGCAAAAAGCGCCGTTTGATCGGATTTTTGGTCAAGCATGCTGGGAGGCGAGAGAGTTATGTCATATCTTTTCACAAGGGGATCCAAGGCCGCTGTCTTGCCGTTACCGGCAACCTGCAACCGTTGCGAACTAATCAGACTTTTGGGTGGAATTTTAACTTTAACTTCATCATAAACCCTTGTCAGGCATGCCAGGCGGCAGCCCCGCTCAATATCTTTTGCGCTTATCTTCTCTTTTTCCTCATTTGTTATAGGAGATACATGACCGGAAATAATAAAGACCCGGCATTTGCCGCAGGTGCCCTGGCTTCCGCATGAGGATACCAGACTTACTCCGGCATTGCGGGCAACTTCTGCTATAGTTATTCCTTCCGAACAGTGAACACGTTTGTTTATCGGTTCAAATACTATACTACTCATTTAATGCCTCAAACTACATAAAATGCAGTGGCCTTTTGGCTGCAATCATAGCCGCCTCATGGAAAGACTCACTTAATGTCGGATGTGCGTGGATAGTCTCTATTATCTCTTCAATAGTAGCTCCCTTTTGCATGGCTAAGGCCGCCTCATGAATCATATCCGTAGCCGTTCCTCCAATTATAAAGGTCCCTACTATTTTGCCGGATGCTTTATCTGCAATTACTTTTACAAAGCCTTTTGTATCTCCGCTTGCAACAGCTTTTCCGCAGGCTGAAAAAGGAAATGAACCAACCAGAACTTCTGTGTATTGTTCCTTGGCCTGCTTTTCGTTTATGCCAACCATTCCAACTTCAGGAACCGTATATATGCAATTAGGTACCACCCGGTAATCCATCTTTTTCTTATGTCCCATGCAGTTTTCCGCTGCAGTTGTACCTTCATGGCTTGCAACATGAGCCAGCTGGTATCCTCCGATTACATCTCCTATGGCATAAATACCGGAAACATTTGTTTCGAGGTATTCATTAACGACAATGGCTCCGTTATTAGTTTCAATGCCCAGCAATTCAATTCCGCCGACACCTATAAAAGGTTTACGTCCAGCTGCAACAAGCATCTTATCAGCTTTTACTTCCCAGGTTTTTTCACCCTTTTGCAGCGTGGCAGTAATTATTTTTTCATCTCTTTCGTGTTTTATGACTTTTGTCTTTATACTGATACTCACACCTTTTGAAGTAAGTTCGGATTTTAACAATGATGTGACTTTAGCATCACAAAAAGGCAGGAGTTCAGGCATAATCTCAACCATAGTTACTTTGGTGCCGAACTGCGCGTAAATGCATGCCAGTTCAATTCCGATAATTCCACCACCCACAACTATAAGTGATTCGGGAATTTCTTCAAGCTGCAACATATCGGTACTGTTTAATATTTTATCGCCATCAAATTCCAGCCCGGGTAATTCCATTGGTTTTGCACCGGTTGCTATAATTATATGTGAGGCGTTGATTATCTGAGTTTCACCGTCTTTTGACGTAACTGTAACTTTTTGGGGGCCGGTTAAGTCGGCTCTGCCCTGAATAACTTCTACATTGCTTTCCTCAAGAAGGTAAGCGATGCCACCCTTAAGGGTTTTTACAACCTTTTGTTTGTGTGCCTGAACGGCTTGAAAGTCCAAAGAAATACCTTCAACATTAATGCCCATTTCAGTACTTTTCTTCATCTTGCCGTAAAGCTCAGCGATTTTAGCAAAAGCCTTGGTGGGAATACAGCCGACATTTAAACAGGTGCCGCCCAGCTCTTCTTTTTCTATTAGTGCCGTTGATGCGCCAAGTTGTGCCGCTCTGATAGCTGCTACATATCCTCCGGGACCTCCACCTATTACAACGACATCTTTATTAGTTTCC
>JAHITX010000012.1 GCA_018817425.1 Pseudomonadota bacterium | reverse complement strand
TCGTGGAGGACTCACCCCACTGAAGGGCCGAACATGAAGAAAGTGTCAGGCCCCATGAGCTTCGATAGGCGATGAACCCGAACGGGGGAGCCATATTTTCGGACGCGTCATGGAATGATCTGCCACTGGGGTCAATCTGCAATAACTGCCTTGTGGGTTGCTACCTTGATCCGGCTACGGCCCGATTATCTTCGTGAACCGCCTGGTGCGGACCCGCATGCCAGGTGGTGTGGGGGCTGGGGGTTAAAACCCCCGGCTACCCGATTATATTTTTATATTTCAAGATTCATCAAGACCATTTGTCTGAGCGTCCTTTTTCGAAGCCAAACCTTTTAGAATTAATAAGTGCTGGTTCATCTATAGGTAAAACTTCCCATTCATCCGATTCAAAGAAAATTTCATGTGCTGATATAAGATACTGAACACCTTTGATAAAAAGCGGTAAATTATCTTTTTTTCTAATCATTATCCAATCCCAAAGATATGTATGCGGAGCTGGTTTAAATGATGAATTTGAATTTAAAATATCCCACACACGATTTAAGACATTAGTTACTTTATCTTTTGACGATATCGTAACCATTTTTTCTGAATATTTTCCTTCTAATAGTGGGTAAGTTATAATAATTTCACAAAATCTACTATGAGAAGATGCTGTTCTTGGAGTTTCACCATTTAGGCTTTTAATATTCTCTATTTCCTTTTGAACGCCCGAAAAGTAGGTAGGAATCATGTTTCGTAAAAATGCTATATCCCCAGATAATTTTAAAATCCTGTACTTTTCTTGGCTTTCATGGGCCATACTTCTTACAATTTCAAGAATCTCTTGGCTCATGCTATCAACCGACCTGACTTGATCCTCGACTATCTCCTGTGAAGGTTCCTGCTCTAAAATGGCTTTTAATTGAGGCCAAAAGGCATCAAATGTTTTTTGAAGTCGTTCTTCAGACAAGGCCTTTTCTTTAAGGCAGTTATTGATCGCTGATATAAGATCCCTTGTGTCATCTACCGTCGCTTTTTTGGATTGAAATTGAGAAAGTGGCCCTTGGTTTATATCCGCAGGAGCCATATCGATTAGAAATGGGCACACATAAGATTCGTTCATTGATTTGGCAACTGCACCTGCTTCAAACAAAATCCAAGGAGCATTTTGGTTTTCCTTAGTAAGGCAAATAATTGCAAAATCGGTATTTTCTAATTCTTTTTCTATTTCTCTGCCCCAACGGGACCCAGCATCAATATCTTTGGTTGACATCCAAGGCTCAACTTCTTGAAGAACATATGGGATCCAGTCTCTTAAAGCGAGAGCTATTCTTTTACTTTGAGTTCCTGACCAACTAATGAAAATTTTCATATTACCTCCACAGACATTTTTCCCGAGAAAGTATAACAGCGAAATCAGCCGTAAGTGTAAAGACTCGGCCATATTGCCACATCTTTTTATTCTGTAATGGCCCACATTTCTTGAAAATCGTTTTTACGTTCTTCAATTTCAGAGTCAATATTTAGCTTGAAATAGGTATTCTGAAACGTGAGAACATATATTATAAGATTGTGGGCAGTTATTAGAGATTTACTGGCCCACTCATGTTGAGCACTTCCGTCAAAACTTATATTCCCATTTTCTTTGACCTTCATCCTTGAAATTAAAGATGTCGGCGTGGTATGTGTCTGTAATGTTGGATAGAAAAAGCCTGGAAAGTACAAACCATCTAAACCAATTTTTTGAGCCATAGCTAAGGTGTCGAGTTTAGACCAAGAAAACATGGTTCTTTTTGTTTTACATCTTTTACAGTCAATTTCTTGAAATTTATCCTTGTAAGTCTTATAATTATTTTTTGCGGTTTCAAGTTCTTTTGCATCAATAATTTTTTCTAAGTCGAAGAATTCTTTAGCATGAATTAGCATTTTGCCCTTGTGAATGTGATGATATTCTAAAAAGGACTCAGCTTGAGTGGGATTGTCAGAAATATATCCAAGTGTAACAACACGCTCATACAACCCCCTCAATATTTTAAGACTACCTATCCCATAGCCATTGCCGCAGAGTAAAAATATTTCATTAAAGTCTTCGACACACAAGCGACCCAAGTGAAAGACAATACTGTCGGCAAAGCTAACTGTTGTAATTTCGCGATTAAAAATCTTAGATAAAGTTGAGGTGAGTAGTTTGTATTTTTCTGGCCACAATGGGTGCTTGTCAAAAAAATCTTGCCACTCTTTTTGAAACCCTATTGTCGGTGGTTTTGGTGTCATTTTTTATAATATAACAATATATTGAATTGTTTCCTTTTAGATTCGATAAGTTGTTAGCATGATTTGTGTTAGAAATCTACTGATTTAGTGAGGAGGTTTGATCGATTTCTTTCAGGAAGTTGTCAATGAAAAGCCACTTTAAGCTTTTTCAAGAGTATCAACTTGCTGTAATCGTTAATGTGACAATACTTTTTATAGGAACTTACCATCTAAGATATCTTTCCATAACCGCATGATATCAGCAAACCAGAAAACCTTTGATAAGCCTGTACTATTCGTAAATGATAATTGACTCATAATCATATAGAGCTTATTATCTGCCTGTATTTTCATCACCTCACGCCTTGTCAGTGAACGTAATCTGTTTTTTGAGATAGCTCGTAATAATAAAGGAGATAGTTATATGATAAAGCATTTTTTTCAATCCGTGAATTTAGAATCTCTTTCAACTCAAATTATCGCTTACTTACCGAATATCCTGGGCGCTGGAATTTTAGTTTTGGTGTTTTGGGCGCTTAACAAGATTTTCCGG